>NZ_JASGBX010000045.1:0-652 GCF_030053335.1 Pantoea sp. EABMAA-21 | reverse complement strand
ATAAAACCAGAGCGCTCAACCTGCTCGGCGAAATCGGCATTCTCAGAGAGGAAGCCGTAGCCCGGGTGGATCGCCACGGCGCCGGTGATTTCGGCGGCGGAGATCAGTGCAGGGATGTTCAGGTAACTTTTGACCGACTGTGCCGGGCCGATGCAGACGGTCTCGTCCGCCAGCAGCACGTGCTTCAGGTCGCGGTCAGCGGTTGAGTGAACCGCAACGGTCTTGATGCCTAATTCTTTACACGCGCGGAGAATACGCAGAGCGATCTCACCGCGGTTAGCAATGACAATTTTATCCAGCATGCTTCGCCTCGTTATTCGATGACGACGAGCGGCTCGTCAAATTCAACCGGCTGGCCGCTTTCCACCAGGATCGCCTTCACAACGCCGGATTTATCGGCTTCGATCTGGTTCATCATTTTCATCGCTTCAACGATGCACAGGGTATCGCCCGCGTTGACTTTCTGGCCCACTTCCACGAAGGCTTTCGCATCCGGGCTTGGGGTACGGTAGAAAGTGCCGACCATCGGAGAACGCACGATGTGGCCGGTGATTTCCGGCTTAGCGGCTTCAGCTGGCGCAGCGGCTGCAGGTGCAACGGCGGTCGCCAGCGCAGGCTGCTGCATCACTGGCGCAGCATAAGCCTGTTGCAT